>NC_019759.1 GCF_000317555.1 Gloeocapsa sp. PCC 7428 | reverse complement strand
TAGGTTCCCAACTTGCTAACTTGCCAAAAAGTAGTAGCAAACGCATCATCTCCCTTGTAAGTAAAATATACTCAACAAAAAGTTGATACTAAGGCTGGGTAGTTGATGACACAGGCAGGAGAAACAAAAAGGCAGAACTTCAACGTGACACCGGAGCAAGAAGCGCAGATCGAGTGGTTGCGAGAAGCGCTCGGTGCGACCAGCGCCAAAGAAGCGATCCTTCGCGCTGTTTCTGTGCTATTTACCCTCAAGGAGTATACTCAGAAAGGATTCAAGGTAGCTTTAGTTAAACCAGACGAGCAAGTTGAATTAGTAATTCCAGGACTTCAGCCTCCTACACAGACGGAGTGGAAATATTTAGTCGAACGCCCGCATCCCTGGCGACGGCAACTCTATGTTAAAGGTCGGCGGTTACTCGCTGCTACCGTCTGGCAGGATATGCTCGTCAACGAGCTTTCCCTCGATGCAACAGCCGAGAACTTTGCTCTACCCGTTGATGCTGTGGTAGAAATTATTCGCTATTGCGAAGCCAATCAAGAACTGTTGCAGATGGAAGCCGACGAAGAGCGCCGTCGCCTGGAAGAAAAGGGAGTAACAATTGAGCCTACGCCTGCTCGTTGATGAAGACACCCAGGCGCGTTTGCTGGTAGAGATGCTGAGGGCTATTAACTGCTTACTGAAATCTTACACGTGTTGCTCTTGCTTGATTGGGGTGAGGTGGATCTCTAGCCGCTGATTCAGGGCGCGAGCAATTCGCTGGAGCATTGCCAAGGAGTGTCCCTCATAGTCAGCATCTTCCAGCCGTGCAACCACAGGCTGTTTGGTACCAATCAGATCGGCAAGCTGTTTCTGCGTCAATCCTGCCTTGGTTCTCGCTTCGTAGATCAGCTGCGCTACCTCCGCGTTGATGGCGGACTCTGCCACCATCTCCTGAAGCTCAGGGTTATTACGATTCATTTTCTCAATGATTTTCAGCGCGTCAGATGTCTTCGCCATCCTCTTCCTCCTCTATGTATGTATGAGCCTCTGGATTCTCCTCGAATAATTGCTTCCGCTTTATTGCCCGTTCAATATCAATTGCTGGTACTGCCTCTTCTTCTTTTGTAATGGCGTGTGCGAGTACTGCGACATTTTGCCCATGAAAGAAGTACAGGATGCGGTACTGCACGCGAATGTGCTTGGCTCGCAGCTCGTAGATGCCGGAGCGCAGGTAATCTGCTGCTGGTCGCCGCAACTCGTATCCTGCTGCCGCAAGTTGTCCTATTCGCGCCACGCAGTTAGCGTACCCTTTCCGGTTTTGTTTTAGTAGCTCTTCCAGCCATTCAAGAACGGGAACTTCCCCGCTCTCATCCTGGTAGAAAACAACTTGTGTTTCAGGCACAACCTACACCCTATTTATATCAATATTGTTATACTGCGTCAATGTAGAAAAAGCTCCTACTAGCGCAGAGCTTACCCGGACAATTTACTACTAAACTACTCCTACAACGGCAAGAACCGAGCCGAACTATCTTGGGGTCGGGCGTGGAGATAGCGCGAAGTCGTGGCAATACTGCTATGACCCAAGGTTTGCTGCACCAGATGAATTGGTGCGCCCCGGTCTAAAGAGTGACTAGCGTGGGCATGACGCAACCAGTGGGGAGACACCTTAGCATCTATCCCCGCGCGTTTCGCCGCCGCCTGGACAATTCGCATCACCTGAGAGCGCGTCAGATGTCCGCCTTGCTTGCGGGACTGGAACACGGGAGCATCGGCAAGAGCGTTACCGCGTAGGGCGGTTAACTCTTGCCAAATCGTTGCTGGCAGCAGTACCACTCGCGTCTTACTACCTTTGCCAAACACTGTTGCTTGCCCAGTGTCGCCCCGCCGAGTTAGATCGCGCCATTTCAAAGCGCACAGTTCGCTGACGCGCAGACCACCACCGTAGAGCAGGCGCAGCATTGCTCGGTTACGCTCTTTGGTTTCCAAAGCAATCATCGCTTGTACTTCCAACTCGGTTAAAATCCGCTCGGTCAATGTATCTTTAGCCTTTGGAGGACTCACGGACGCTCCGACGTTGGCACTTAATACCTCGATTTGATTCCCGAACTTTAGCAGGGACTTAACCGCTGAGAGCGTGGTGCGTTGAGTGTTAGCAGATAGGTTAGACTCTGCCAAGTGGGTAGCAAACCCCTGTACCTCTGCTAAAGTCACTAAGTGAAGGGGTTTGCTCACAAATTCTAGGAATCGCGTGGCAGCAAGCCGATAGGATGACTGGGTGTGCGGCGACTTCCCGTGCAGCCACATTGAGAGCAGCCGCTCTTGGGCATCGAGGGGCGACAATTCAGTTTGGGCAAAGGGAGTTCGTGCCGTCATCCCAAACGCAACACTAGATAATTTATGTTGCATTCATTGTAAGGCGAACCGTCACTTCCTGAGCGCGGAGTAACTGTCAAAGGCAAATTCATAGGCTCTTGGGCAGTGGGCTGGGAGCCTCAGATTTGAATTTCCCTCCTGCCAACCTTCGCTCCCCAGAAGAGGAATTAGATAAGACTTGCGTACAGCCCTAGTTCGTGCAGATACCAATTTCCTGTCTTCTTCCCGCTTTGAGTACGTCTCGAATCGAAAAGACGAAATTGGGATTGCTGCCGATTATCGGGATACCAGCCTTGTTTAATACTTTATTTATCTTCGGTGTAATACTCGTTCTCCCAGACTCCTGATTTGATTGTCTCGATGCTGCGCATAGTCGGTTTCTTGATAATACACGTGTATTACAAAGTAAATTACAAAACTCGGCTTCTGCGGTCTTATGAGAAAATACGTGCTCCTGCCAGGTAGTGGCGATGGGTGTGGTGCAAATTGCACCCCTAATATTCGTTATACGGATGAGCCTCAATTCTGGACGGGGAAAGCTTTTTGTGCAAAACAAAATATTTCTTGATATCGACTAGTGAAAAAACGTTCGGATTCACAGCTAACTCATAAAACTATATATAAGAGGGTACAAATTAGTACCATCTGTACAAGCTCAAATTATGAAGTTAGATAAACGCAATTCAAATGTCACTTGGAATCGGGAACCCAAGGGCAATGAGGTTGAAAACTATGACTGACAGCAGGAACACATTGCACGAAGCTTTTGACCACCTTTTTGAATCCTGCGAGGTGTTGACTGCTACTACTGACTACAGTAGGTTGCTTAAAATTTTGTCAACACCAGAAGCGCTATCGACTTTAACCGAAAATGATCCTTTAGCGAGTGCCAAGTTACGCGGTCTAGTCGTGAAACAACAGCTGCTGGAGGCGGAGGGCGGCTGTTTGTCGAGTAACCAGGTGGCATCCCTGCTAGGGATTACTCGTCAGGCAGTCGATAAGCGACGGCGCTCTGGGCAGTTAATTGGCTTACCCACAGGGAAAAACCGATTTGCCTACCCCGCGTGGCAATTTACCACCAAAGACACACTTCCAGGATTGGAGACTGTACTCCAGCATTTGCTCTTAAGCGACCCGTGGATGCAAACGGCGTTCATGCTCAACGGTAATTTGAGACTAAATGGGATGTCGCCGCTGGAGGCTTTGAGACAAGGCAAGTTCGAGCAAGTCGGGAAAGCAGCACAAACTTACGCAGAGCAAGGAGTGGCTTGCGGGTGACTACCAACTTAAGTCGCGTTAGTGGCAGTTTGCTCAGAGTCTACCTCTGCATCAATTAAGCTGCTGTCGGTAGGACTGTTGTAGACTATCTGTCATTATTGATTTGTCCTCACGTCAAGCAAGAGGGCGAACGCCAGGGAAATGATCTAGAATCCTTACTCCTGGTAGCGATGCTATTTGGCATACACATTTAATGCTTTTAAAAAGCGTGTTAAATTTGAGTTTGAAAATTATTAGGAAGTGCGTATAATGGGTAAAAAAGGACAGAAAGGCTATCGAGGTCAACCGGACATGTACGACGAGGTGAAGGGTCGCTACAACATGACTTTGACACCCACGGCGGTCAAAGGTCTGGATGCTCTAGCGTCATCAATGAATCTGTCCCGTTCCGAGCTAGTTGAACAGTTTGGGCGAGGTAAGATCTCAATCCTCACCCCTGCTGTGGCTCACCAGCTGGGAAAGCCCTGGAGTACCTCATCGCCCTGGCTACTGACGAACTGTTAGGTCAAGGGATGTTTGAGGGGAAAAAAGCAAAAGGAGCCAAGGCTACGCTCCTGCGTCAGCAAATTGCTGAGTGGGAGAGCATCCGAGACTCCCTTTTGGAAGAAACTTAATTCAATATCGACGTAATGGTAGCGGATGCCAATACTCAAACGGTGCCACTAAGCCTGGAAAACTTAACACCGGACTGAGTTAAAGGTATACGGATGGAGGCAGAGCCGCTAGTTTCATAGTAGCAGTGTCTACCTGTAACAGCAAACGCCTCTTCCCCGCTCCACGCCGCAAATTAAGCCGGATGGAGGCAAAATCATGACTGTAGCAGCAGAAACTACCTGGAATAAACCCGCTTTAGACCGCCACGCCCACGTCAGCCAAGCATTGGCAGAGATCCTTGAAGAAGCGCCCAAAGCAGCGATCTCGCTGTGCAACTATCTGTTCCGAGTTTGCATCGATGGGAAGTTTGAGGAGATCGAGCTTTACAGTCTTCCCCTGGGCGCGAACCGCACGACAGAGAAACGCTCTGGGCGACCGTATGCCAAAAACACGCTTCGGGAAGCGCTAAAAATCCTTGTCCGTTTAGGGCTGGTAATTATTGACAAGAGCTATGGTAAAGGAGTATTTCGCCTGACGATTAGCCACCCTGGTAAAAAACGCCCGTTTGAGCGTGTCAGAAATTTGACGACTCGAACCAAAAAACGATCATCCGAGCAAAAAATTGACCAAATAGGGGCGTCAAACGACGTAAACTCGTTCGCTATTACAGAGGAAATCAATAAGAAAGCAGAGCAAGCTGCTGCCACTAGAATTTGTTTTTTTGAAAAAAAAGAAACAGCTACCAGTACCGAGGATGAGTTTTTACCTACGGTGGGAGTTGAACTGCGAGGCGCAGAAAATTACCAGGACAATGACGCTCAATCTCAGATAGTCAATACGGAAGCTGAAGCGATCTGCGCCAGTATTCGTGAAGTCATGCCGCTTAATCCGCAACTCAAAGCCCAAGCGTTGAAATACACGCTGACTCAGGTACAGGCAGCGCTCTCACTCTACCAAGAACGTTGCCAGAAGAAACCGATTCCCAACCCTCAAGGCTTTCTGACCGATTGCTTACGCGGTCAGTGGTGGACGGAAAAACGGGACAACACGACCTCCTTTGTGCAGTATCCGCCGGAGTTGGTGAGATGGTATGAGTGGGCAAAAGAAGCGGGAATCGTTGACGGGCGACCGCTCCAGCACTGCCCCGGCGCTACAACTCGTGGCGGCGTTGAGCAATTGCAAGTTGTCATCCCCATATCGCCCAAAGAATTCCGACCAAGCGATATTGTGCCGTTCCGGTATCTCCACTGGCGAGAAGCGATGGCACTTTACCCATTGGAGGATGTGACTGCCGGACAAACTGACGCAGCGCCTGATGAGCCAACACCATCCGAGATGGATCTGGAAGCGTATTACCAAGTGATGGAAGACTATGAACCCGACCCGGAAATCCAGCGATTGATTCAGGAGAGTTTGGGACAGCACGGGGTCTAGTGACAATTTGAAAAGCGAGAAGGCAAGTCCAGGCGTTGCCGAGTGCTGGAGCCGGATAACTTATAAAAAATGGGATTTAAGCAAGTAATAGGAGTAATGAGAGCAAAGCTGTAATCAAGTGCCAAGTAGCCCATTAACCTTGCATTAGACCTCATACGGTGTAGCCTCATTGTCGGCAGATAAAGCGCTAGGCTATACTTCGGCAACAATCAAACCAACGGACTTGTGCTAAATGGCAAATGAGGAACATCTTGCTCTACTTAGGCAAGGGGTAGAGGTTTGGAATAAATGGAGAGAGAATAACTCAAAAGCAGAGATTGACCTCAGTGGAGCTAACCTCAGAAAAGCAAACCTGAGGGATGCTAACTTCCGCCAGGCAAACCTCAGGAAGGCTGACCTCAGTGGGGCTAACCTTGTACGGGCTGCTTTCTTAGAAGCTGACCTTAGCGAGGCTAAACTGTCTCTAGCTGACCTAAGTTGGGCAACTTTCAGAGGCACTAATCTCCGCAAGGCTAAACTCAGAGGCGCTTTTCTAATAAAGACTGAGTTCTACCAAGCTAACCTTAGTGAGGCTAAACTCAGCAAGGCTAGATTTTCTATGGCACTCATCGTTGCATCAAATCTTAGCAGAGCCATTCTTAAGAACACTGTTTTTATCGATACTAACCTCGGTGCATCAAACCTCAGCCAAAGCAACCTTAGGAAAACGCAACTCATTAGAACTCAGGTACTAGGTACTAACTTTAACAAGGCGATACTTACGGGTGGCTCTTTAGTAGATTGGCATACTAACAACGAAACAAACCTTGATGACGTGATTTGTGAATACGTTTACCTGAAGCATAACCAACAGGAACGCCGCCCCAGCAGTGGAAACTTTACGCCGGGAGAGTTCACCAAGCTATTACGAAAGGCTCTCGACACTGTTGACCTGATTTTCAGCAATGGCATTGATTGGAGGGCGTTTCTCACCTCTTTTCAAAAGCTAAAAGTTGAGTGCGGCGGCAATGAGCTATTCATTCAAGCCATTGAGAACAAGAATGATGGTGCTTTCGTTATCCGGGTAAACGTTCCTCCTGACGCGAATAAGGAAGATATTGAGAATTACCTGAAGCGAGAGTATGAATATGCACTCAAAGCCTTAGAGGAGAAATACCGATACCAGAGCCAAGCTAAGGATGAGCTGTTGGCAGATTATCGTCAGCGGAATACAGACCTAACAGAGATTGTTAAGCTAATGGCTGCTAGACCTATTAGTAATGTTATTGAAGTTACAGCCAAAGCTGAAAGTGAGTCTACGTCAGAAACTTCTAAATACAACCTGAGCAGTGCCAAATTCGGTGGTGGCTTCGCCGGAGATCAAGGAACTCAGATAGGTGGCACTCTAAATGACTACTCATCAAATCTTGACTACTCATCAAAGCAAAGCCTAGCTGAAGCAGCAGCAGCGATTCAGCAACTTTTGACTCAACTGCAAACTCAGGGACATAACTCAGAGGAAGCCCAGCAGCAGATTGCTAAAGACTTGGCGGAGCAGGCACAGAGTAACCCAACAGTTATGGGCAAACTTATCGGGTGGGGAAAAAGTTTAGGTGATGCCGCAGCTAAAACCACTGTAAGTGAAGCAGCAAAAGAGGTTTTTAAGTTGGCACTGGGATTATCAGGAGTACCACTGCCATGAGGCTCATTGGGTCAAACCCTCTGAGGGGTGATTCTCCATTACTTTCTTTCTTCTGGCGGCACAATCCAAACCGTACATTTAGGATTATTATCTTTTTGGCACTTGACAATCCGCTCGATATTCCATTCCACCAAGTTGCGCCCCAAGACATTAACCGAATCATTATACTTAAGCGACATCGCCCACCAGCCACCGCCCGCACCAATCAACAATACAATCACCAAAGCAGCCAGCGGCGAAAACCAATCAGCAAATTTAATCCAAGTTATATTCTGCTGAAGCACCTTAAGAGCTAGATGCGAAGAATTAATCTGCGCACTCGCCGTCTCCAGCCCCCCAGTTGTCTGCCCAATTCGCCCCAACAAAACTTTCAAAACATCTTCATTTGTGCGCCTGTCCGCTTCAACGCTCGTGCAAAGTGCCACGACTTCATCCTTCAATTCCTCCACGCTTTGTGTTGCCAGTCGTGCTTGCGATAAGGTTTCGCTATTCGCGGCGGCGATTGCCGAAGTTGTCGCCATCCCCGCCTCTTTAATCCCCTTGACATACCCATTAGCAACACTCTCAAGCGTCTTCTTAAGAGTATTAGCTTGTTGCTGTTGCGTTGCCTTGACTTGTGTAATCGCCTGTTGAATCTCTACAAGGCTACGCGCTGAAGTCGAGCGCCAATCATGCAAAAGTTTCGCCAAATCAGCCGGAGCCGCTTCGAGCAAAACTCGCATCTGTCCAGTCAAAGCCAGCACCAGAAACATCGGGTCAGATGAATCAAGTTCACTCACCTCCAGAATCTCATACACCCTAGCCTTAACTTCAGGCGACTCGGCTGCTAAACAAATATCTAAGACTTCTTTAGCCTTTTGACTTAACTTTTTCACTTAAAAGCCCCCGTAGAGTCAAAAGCTGCATAAGCGCTCTTTAAGAAATTAGCTATCCGTTGTTGACTTAAAATCCCAAACTCTTTAGATTCCCGTGCTTCCGCAAAACTCAGTCGTTTCTGGTCAATAATATTTCTTTCTTTATAAGACAACTTTGGAAAATCTATAATCTTAACCTTATACTTTTTTATTATTTTTTGTATTTGCATATCTTCATCAACGTGTTCCCAGTCATCACACACCCCCCAGTTTCTCACCAAGATATGCTGCATTTTAGAGTCATAACTCGTTAATGACTGAGTAAATAAGTTGAGACTGTCATAGCCACCATTACAGACAAACCAATTACAAAACCTCACCCCATGCTCAGCACCCAACTCCAATAAGTGATTCCTCTCAATCCAGTTTTTAACTGCTCGGTGAGACTGAGCCGCTAAATTGACAATTACTGGCTTCTCCATCGCCATTTCAAAGATTCTATCTGCAAGGTCTGCCTGTTTTTCATTCTCAGTGAATACAGCATATTGACATAACCCCTTATACACCCCAGCTACATCAGGGTTAGACCTATCTGTTTCTACCGCTACAAACGGCTTATTTTTATCCAAGTGATACTGAATCTGCGTCCGTACTACGAGAGACTTACCTACCCCGCCTTTTTCCCCACCCCCCACATGAATGGTTGCCATAAGCTGTTACCTTAATACTGGTTAAACTCACTCGACAAATCTGGATTTGAGCTAGTAACTTTTCTTGACTTACTTCTAGCAGGCTTTCTATTACTTTGCTGATTCTCTTCTAATCCTGGTTGATTAATTTCTTGATGTAATTTTACTCCGTCTTTTATAAAATTTCTTGTGTCACTCGCTTTACTCGTTTGCTGATTTTCTTCACTTGCTACTTTTGAAAAGCTTTCTACAGTCTTGTCTTGTTTCTGTGTCTCATCCTCAACAGATGTTATTTTCTCTGTTTCTGGGACTTTAGGAGAACTTCGCTTATTCCCTAACTTGATTCCTCGCTTTCCTTTCGCTGTTTCTTTCTTGCTTTCTGTTAAATATTGTTTCAGAGTGGCTGCGGAAACTAATATCCCTTGTTCTTCGAGTAAATCAGATAAGTCTTGATAACTATACCCCTTCTTCAAAGCACTTGTAAGTTTATCCCGCAGAAAGTAAATACTCTCGCGTAGTGTTAGCGCTTCTTTTTCCTTCTCTTCCAGTTGCTCCAGCTTTACTAACGTGGCTTCTAACTTCTCAAAGCTAATTTTCTGGTTTGGTTTAGCACTTGCCATTTTCAAGTCTCCTACCAATATTCTTACTATTCTTAATACACGCATAGTGCCATAACTAGCGGTAAGTGCAGTAAGATTTCTTCATTACTTAGTCAAACTTCTCAATCGCCATATTCAACTAGGCTGAGTTCTGTCCCCAATTCTCTTTCCCAGGAGCGCCGTTTGTCTTGACTCCCTCGGAGCTACTGCTAGACCTTCAGTAAGTAATTTATATTGTGATGACTCACTCCACAATTTTGCCCCAAAGGGGTCGCTGCGCTCAAAATTGTTCCATTCGCCCTCCGGGGGTACACCCAGACTCGCGTGCGAGCCATAGCTTTGGGGTTACATCCCGCAGGCGCGTGCGCGGCATAGATAGTAGTATAGCTGCTGGGAAAGAAGCATGGCATACGGGATTTGTCGAATTCAAAAGCTCAAAGCAGGTGCAGTCGGGAGGTCGGCAAAACACACTAGCCGAAAACAAGAAACGCCCAACGCCGACCCAACTCGTCAGCACATCCGCATTATCGGAGAACCAGATAGCCCCGACGCTCCAGACCTAGAAACTCTAGTGCGGCAGCACATTGGCAATCAAACGATTCGTAAGAATGCTGTCCTTGCCGTCGAGTTTTTGTTGACCGCTAGCCCCGAATACTTTCGTCCTGATCACCCAGGGTTAGCAGGATACTATGAGCAAAAGAGACTTGAAGACTTTCAGCATCATGCCTGTGCATGGCTGCTCAATCGCTACGGCGAACGCATTGTCCGAGCCGAACTTCACCTAGACGAATCCACGCCACATATTCACGCCTATCTGGTGCCACTGGATGAGAAAGGGAAGCTCAACTGTAGAGCATTACTCGGTGGGAGTCGCTATCGCCTATCTGAACTGCAAGATGATTTCGCCACTGCAATGGCACCCTTGGGACTAGAGCGCGGCATCAAAGGCAGCCGTGCCAAGCATACAGAAATCAGTAAATATTACGCCGCTATTCATTCCTCACCGGATGCTACCCTCGACATCTCCGCAATGCAGCAGCTTGTTGCCGACCGTCAACGCGCAATCAATGACAGCGCACAGATGGAGCAGACTTCTAAGTCACTGGCAAGAGAGTTAGAACGCTCAAAGCTGCGAGTCCTTGAACTAGAACGCCTGGCACAAGCAGCCGAACAAAACGCACGGGTCTGGAAAAACAAATATCAGGAGCTAGCAGATAAAGTTCGAGATATTCCACTCGAACAAGTTACCTACGAACTAGGTTTAGACCCCGACCCCAAAGACAAGCACAAGTGGCAGCACGAAAACCACATTATTAATATTACAGGTAGCAAGTTTTATGACTGGCAGCACCTCAAGGGAGGTGGCGGTGCAATTGACTTAGTAATGCACGTCAACGCTTGTAACTTTAAAGTTGCAGTAGCGTGGTTAAACGACCGCTTTGGCGAACGAGCAACGCTTGAGGCGGTTAGTTATCAAACACGAGCGATTATTCAAACCGAACCCGTTCCTCAATTCACTCCACCCGTCCCCGACGAAAGCAAATGGCAGGTAGTGAAAACCTATCTGACTCGCGAACGCAGATTGCCAAGTAGTTTAGTAGATAATCTGCATGACTCTGGATTGATTTATGCAGATGACAAACAAAATGTGGTGTTTATTCGTCGCGCTTTGGATAAGGAAACAATCACTGGTGCAACACTACGAGGTACAGCCGGAGTCGAGAATACTTTTAAAGGGTTAGCGCTTGGCTCTAAACGAAGTGCTGGATGGTTTCACTTCAAAAGAGGTGGACAATCAGAAGATCCAATTCAACGAGCAGTATTGGTTGAGTCGCCGATTGATGCGATGTCGTTTGCGGTGTTAGACCGTACCGACTCGCGCAAAACAATTTATTTATCTACGGATGGTGCGGGTCAGATTCCGGTTCAATTTTTACGGACGCTACCGAATAAATCAGTCATCGTTGCTTATGACAATGACCAGCCTGGTAATTTGATGGCGCTTCGGGTAATGGAGCAGTTGCCCAATGCTGTACGCAAGAACCCAAAAGCTAAAGACTGGAACGAAGAGCTAAAAAATATGTTTAATCTGGAGCCACAGCAACAGCAGCAGCGAGAGTCCGAACGGAAGACTAGCCGAGGATTTAGTCTGTAGGTTTGAGGTACCAAATGCTACTGGACTATGCATAAGTTTTAGCGATTGCATGGCACTTAGATTCTTATTTGGGCGGACACTGGCTATCAAGACCAGTTGGTAGAATTGGTGAAGGCTTATGTCAGCTGGGGGTTGGAGATTGTCCGGCACTGTGACGACATCAAGGGTTTTCAACTACTGCCACGGTGTTGAGTGTTGGAGTGGACTTTTGGTTAGGTCGGCATTGACGGCTGAGCAAATACTATGAATACCTGCATGCTAGTTTAGAAGCATTCATCTATGCTGCAATGATTCGGATGATGCTCAGGCGGCTGGCTTCAATTTTAATTCCAAACCCATTCTAGAAACAAACACGATAAAGGCAAGCGCTTGTTCCAAGCCGTTACAAATAGGGCAAGCGCACTGGTTATACTGGTAGCCAACAAAACTACGCGGATGCGAGTATGATGGTGGACTGGTTAGCTGTCTGGGGAGTTGCTAACGCCGTTGGGTTTGTTTTTAAGCCCATTTTGGAAGAACTGACAAAAGACGCAGCAAAAGATTTTGTCAAAGATTTCTTCAAAGATTCGCTTAAACACGTTCTGCTACGCGAAAAAGATCCTCGAACAGTTGCTAGTGGTAAAGCTATCAAGGACTTTTTGCAACTGGTGCAGCAGGAGTTGAAGTTTCGTAGACTACCTGAAGCTGAAATTAAGCAATACACCAACGCACTCAAGCAATTTATTGACAACAAGTCTGTTAAAGAAATACTTAGTAAGGGTTTTGATACTGATTGTGATTCTCTAGATGCTAAAACTCTAGAAGACACTTGGAATAGTCTTCATTTACCACCTCTGCCGCCTAAGTTTAATTGGCAAGCAATTACGGATCAGTATCTCAGAAAAGTTCAAGAACTTCTCTGGGAGTCAGAAGATTTACGAGCTATTCTTGATTCACAAAATCTAGAAAGTATTAAGAAAACTAATGAAGAAATTGCTGGAATTATACCAGATTTTGACTTGAAACGCTATCGGGAAGGAATTCAAGAGCAATACGGCAATCTCAAATTAGAGAGTTTAGATACAAGTGGTTATGCTTATAACGAATTGAAATTATGGCGAATGTTTGTGGTGCAGAATGTGCGTGAAATGCATCAGATTTTGCCACAGATCCACGAAATTCCTAAAGAGCATCAAAAACGTCTAAGAGAAAGTAACCAACTAGAAGCAAAAATCTCTCCAGAGGAGTTAGAACGCTACAAAGAAATTTATCATCAACAACCAATCCGCTCAGTATTAGAGATTGTTGAAGACAGGGTAGGGGCATACGGTATTGTAGGGGCGCAGGGTCGTGTGCCGCTACGTACGACGATTTTGGGCGATCCAGGCTCTGGAAAGTCCACCTTGCTACAATATCTAGCGCTAAAGTGGGCAGAGCAGCCGCTTAAAGATTTATCTTTGCAGCCAATTCCTTTGCTAATTGAGTTACGCACCTATATCCGTAACTGGGACTGCCAGCAATGCAAGGATTTTCTAGAGTTTTTCCATCAAGGCAGTGGCATCGTTTGTCGTCTCAATCAACATCAACTGCATGAAAGGCTAGAAGCTGGTAATGCCATCGTTATGTTTGATGGTTTAGATGAGGTGTTCGATTTAGGAAAACGAGAAGATGTAATTAAAGATATTATTCGCTTCACTAATGACTATCCCAAAGTGCGAGTAATCGTGACTTCTCGTGTAATTGGCTACAAGTTTCAAGCCCTGCGAGATGCCGAATTCCGTCACTTCATGCTGCAAGATTTAGAGTCAGAACAAATTAAGGACTTTATTAATCGTTGGCATGATTTAACTTTCAAAGATGAGGCTGACAAAGTTAGAAAACGCGAACGCCTGCAAACAGCAATTGACTCATCCTCATCGATTCGAGAACTGGCTGGAAACCCCTTGCTGCTAACAATGATGGCGATTCTCAACCGCAATCAGGAATTGCCACGCGATCGCCCAGAACTCTATAACCAAGCATCGCGAGTACTTCTGCATCAATGGGATGTAGAACGAGCTTTGGTGGAAGATCAGAGGCTAGATCCTAAAACAATTGACTATAAAGACAAGCAGGCGATGTTACGTCAGGTTGCTTACTATATGCAAGCCAATGAGAAAGGTTTAGCTGGCAATTTGATTAGTGACGATGAGTTAAAAACAATCTTGACTGATTATTTGAAAACTATAGAAGTCAGTGACGCTAGAGCCGTTGCTAGGTTGATGATTAATCAACTGCGGACTCGTAACTTTATTTTGTGTTTCATGGGTGCAGATTACTACGCCTTTGTGCATCGTACTTTCTTAGAATACTTCTGTGCCTGGGAGTTTGTCTGGCAATTTGAGAAAGAACGAAAAATTTCGATAGAACAACTGAAAACAGAAGTCTTTGGCAAACACTGGCAGGATGTAGATCAATCTTGGCACGAAGTTCTACGTTTAATTGTAGGAATGATCGGTGAAAGGTTTGCAGGCGAAATAATTGATTATCTTCTTAACGAGGATGAACTAGATGGTGAAATTGAATATTTTAATAACGTTTTGTTTGCAGCTGATTGTCTTTCAGAGGTAAGAAATAAAGCTGCGATCTCACCAACGGCTAATAGGCTACTGAACAAGTTAAAGGGTTTAGTTGAGGAACGAGATTGTGATGAACTACTTACATTAGGAGAGTTCACAGAAATCACCCGTGTTCGCAATCAAGCCGTTGTTGCGATTGCAACAGTCTGGAAAGATCAGCTTGACACCTTTCTTTGGCTTAAGACATGCGCTCACGATGAAGATGCATTTGTGCGACAAGTAGCAGTGCAAGAGCTAGCTAGAGGTTGGAGAGATTACCCTGAAACCTTAACCATTCTCAAAACTCTAGCTCAATCTGATGCTGAGGCATTTGTGCGACAAACCGCACAGGAAGGACTAGCTAGAGGTTGGTAAGATGAGCGTTGATAGTAGGACAGTTAAGCAGGCTTGCGAATGAAGCCTACTTCAACTGATAACGAGTAACGAAATACTGGAAATGATAGGCTTTTATAACCATTGATTTGCTTAACGACCAAAATTTCTCCATTGCTACACAAAGGCGAGCGTGACTACTAATCAATCGATGGCGGTTGTGAATGATGATACAGAATCATTATTCGTCATCAAATTCTTGAGTTGTAAATTTCAAAACTCGACAGTTCTCGGTAACGGTACGAACCACATTGTCAGGCGCACCATCTGGGATTCTCACTTGAACTTCTAGAGTAATCTCGACTTCTGCGCCTACCAAGCTAGTGAAGTGTTGAATGACTTCATCAGCTATCTGTCCGGCATCGCGCCGTAGGCGCAAAGCATCTAACTGAATTGCTCCATAGAAACGTTTTGGTGGGGCTGCATGAGAGGAAATAGGTGATGGGTCATAGATACCTGTTTTTTCCGCTGTTCCTGGTCTTTTACGTCCTATTCCCTGTTCCTGGTCTTTTACCTCGCGTTCTCCGTTCCCTACGTCTTCAATTTGTGGTGTCTGAATTGTTATTGTTGTAGCAGCGGCTCTATCTGCTTCAAACTGCCGTTGCGCTATTTCTGGCTTCACAATTAGACATTGACTGCTGAGGGTAGCATTAATGTGCTTGCCTGCTGTTAAGCCCAGGTAACGTCCTTTGGATTCATCCCAGCTATTAGCGTAAGCAAAGTTTTCATGCCAAAGTAATTCTGCTACTCCCGACTCCACAGCTTGCTGTAACACCTTTTCGTCGCGCAGGCGCGGCAAGTACAAGTAGTACGCTAGATACTCCCACAGCTTCTTGAGGTCGAGGTGGTTAACATCCCGCCATAGATAAGGGTCGAGCGCTTCCAGGCAAAGACGGCTGGCAGCATAGTTAGTCATTAAATGTTCCTCGTGTACCGCTTTGCGACTCGCTTGTAATATCGGTGAGTCTGATGAGTGCAGCCGAATTTCCTGCCACTCAATTGCCTCGTGGGGGTCATGTTGCGTCGGTACGATGAGCCAAATATAAGCTTCCTGAATTAAACTTCTCACATCTTTGTCAGTTTGCTGTTGTTTGGTCGTCGCCTGATTGCTTTGAAATACGTCCAGATTCAGGGCTTCCTTATCGCGCACAATCGAGTCCCAGGCGAGGTATTGGCAAACCGACTGTTCTAAAAGTTCGAGTTTAGCCTTGTCGGGTGCGAGGAATAGCAACATATTTTTGCAGTATCGGGGACTCGCCCCTTTATGTTGTAGAATTTCTTCGGCTCTAGTGCGGGCTGGAGTCTCAGCTTCTTTACTTTTATGCGGATACTGCGGTCCTAGGACAACCAACCTGACAGCCATTTCATCAGGCACGTCAGCACTCGAGTCGGGGGCTATGTGAACTCCCGCAAATTCACCGCGTTGCTTGTCAGCCTTTAATCTGCGGGTAATTTCATCCCACACTTTATCCCGATCCTGTTGGTCAGCGCGGTCTTGCGCGAGGCGGGTGACGCTAGGTTGAGTCGAGAACCAGTAGCGACTGCCATCAACGTAGAGGTGTGTCGCTTGGTCTGTGAGGCGGCGCAAAGCATCGCCAAAAGTCGCTACGCTTTCTCCTGGTTGGACGCAACCAAGTTTAATCCGCCGGTCTTCTAAGCCGCGATTGGCTGCCCGCAGCGTAGGCGCGGAACCGAGGTAAATCGTACGCGCGACGCGGCGACAGGCAGAGTAACGTCCTAGGTTGGGATTTTGGCGATCTCCGGCTAGCGGCAGCGAATTCTCTCCGTCTACGTCTTTTTCGATGACTGGAACCCAGTGGTCTTCGAGGTAGCGAGTTAACTCCGCTTGCACCTGTCCGTCATCCATCGGCACGTTGGCAGGCATAATCAACAAACTCTTGTCCTGTTCCTCCCACAACGTATGAATCACCTTTGCCATTAACCGGAGGACACCGCGCGTGCGTTGAAACTTGTCTAAGCTCGACCAGTCGGTGTAAAGTCGGTCAAACAGTTCGGGATGGATGGGATAGGCATTTTCTAATCGCCGCTTGTAACTAACTTCGCGGCAATCGCTAGGAAATTCCTGTGATTGGGTTTGGTACATTTCCCCAAAAGCGCGGATGACCGCATCGCGGGCAACAAAGGCACTTTGGTCGGTAATCGGTTGAAACAACCGCCGCCGCACAATTTCAAAGCTTTCGTCAGCACTTGCGGGACGCCAAGGTGATTCGACTCTGCCAATCGCGTTTTTTAAGCGGTCCAAGGCTTGTTTGCCGCGATCTCCGCCAATTTCGTTATCAGAAGCCGGAATACTCACGACTAGCAAAGTTCGTTCGGCATTTTTGGCGGACTCGCTCAAAGTTTGAGCAAAGGTAAAGTGCGTGTCAAAGCTGCCCCCTGGCAAGTCATTCTTTTCATGCAGTTGGCGGGCGTAAGCTACCCATTCATCGATGAGAATCAGGCAGGGCGCATAACGGTTAAATAACAGTCGCAGCGTATCGCCAGGGTTAGTTGAGGTTTCGTCGGCTTGGCGCAGCATCGCGTAGCCTTCTTTACCACCCAACTGCCAAGCTAATTCACCCCAAAGTGTCCGCACAACCGTACCATCTTTTTTACGTTGGGGCTGACCTGGAGAAATTTTATTGCCTACCAAAACCGCCGTGTTGACTTTTGCAGGAGGCATGATACCTGCTGCTTCCAGTACGGGTTCTAATCCTGGTAGCTGGGACGCAGGGACTCCCATGAATAGGTGATACAGGGCAAGCATGGCGTGGGTTTTACCGCCACCGAAGTTGGTTTGCAGTTCGATGACAGGATCTCCGCCCTTGCCAGAAAGACGCACTAAAGCATTTGTCAGCAGTTGCTTGAGTCCTTCCGTGAGGTAGGTGCGGCGGAAAAACTCGGTGGGGACGCGGTATTCATCCGAACCTTCGTCTAAGTAAACTTGCCAAAGGTCGGCGGCAAATTCGGCTTCTTGGTAGCGACCGGAGGCAACATCTTGGTGCGGGGTGACAATTTCGCGCCAGGGTTTTAAACCGCCTGTAGGACTGCCTTCGAGGGGTTGGAGTGTAGCGCGGCGAGTTTCACGACGCGCCTGTTCGGTGAAGCGTACCCGCAGAAGTTCTTGTTTTTGTTTGTCAACTTCATCGGCTTCGGGTGCAGAAATGGCGGTGAGCAAGCGCGAGACGCTATCGAGGGCGCGGTAGGCATCGTCTGTCGAAAAGGGATCGTTGTGCGCCCAACAGTTGCGCGTTACCTTTAACTCCCCAATTAAATTTTTTTCTGCATTGCCCAGAGTCTGTCTAAATATATCGTTCCACAGTTTCAACACCAGGTTGAGTAGTTCTGAGATATCCTGCTTCAGGATTTGCTGGACGCTGCGCCGCAAGGTACGGTCTTCCGAGACAAAAGGGGTAGCAGCGACTAACCACTTATCACCTTTTACGGAACGCATTTCTCGTTCTACAAAAGGATATAAGCCATCTTTAAGCAGATCTAAGGCTCTGCCAACTCGTTCGCGGTTACTAATTGTCATAGAAAATTTTATATTTTGGATTTTAGATTTTAGATTAGGGAGTTTGGATTTTAGTTTTGCTGCGTAGGGTTTTGATAGAAGCAACTATCATGGCTACAATCTCGTTAGTTTCTGACATTAAATTTGTTAGCTTAGCTGCGGGTACTAGTTCTGATTCAACTAACAGTTCCATCCAGTAGAGGCATTCGTCTGCCTCTTCCAAGACAATGCCAAGCTTTGCAATAACATCAGCAGTTGACTTGCCCCTACAAGCAGCCCGATAATTAGCACCTACAGACGTACCAGAACGCAATAGCTGCTTTCCAATTACTTCTGCAACTTGGCTTTTAGGCAGCATTCCTATGAGGCGAATAACCCGTAGCGCCAAGTTTTTCGTCCTGTTTTTAAATTCCTGCTCATTCATAAATCTAAAATCTAAAATTCCAACTTTTGTTGCACTGGGGTGGCTTCCTGCTTGTCAGCAGCGAGACGGGAAATATCTGACCAGGAAATTACCAAACTGTTGTAGGCGACACCTTCAGCTGCCCAGCCTTTTCTGTCGCAAATGTTATACAGCCGATAAGCCAAATCCCGTGCGGCTTCTCCTATAGTTCCCAGTTGCGCGAGTAAATTCGCCGCGCCGCGATCTCCGCCACCGTCTTGTAATTCCCGAATCATGTGCTGTGTTGCTTCCCAGACGGTGAGGCGGTTGTCAGTATGTGGGTTCCAATCTTTGGGCAATTCGTCGCGGCGCAGCAGTCGCACTTTCCCAGCCTTGGCAACGAGGATACCGGCGTCTACCATGCCTTGCACGGCGGTATTCTTAGCTTTGGAAAGCGTCTCAGCATCGCCAAACAACCCTTCACTAAAAGCGTACTGTTCAAACCAAGCTAATGCCCAACGAGTTTCAGCGTCAAATTCGCCTTCTTGTTCCGCGAGGAATTCATCTAAAGTTTGGTTAATCAGTTGCAGGGCAGTACGCACGCGCATTGGTTTGCCGTCTGCTTCCAAGACTTTGCTAGAGCGAGAGTAGATTGCCATACCAGGACCGATGCTGGCTTGTGCTAAGTCTACTGGGGCGATGTTGCCTTGTTGCAGTTTATACAAAGCATCGGGAAGTTCGCGTTTGAGTGTGTTGACGAATTGGCGGCGGGTGGTGGATGGTGCGGCTTCTGGGCGAGGGCGACAAACGAGGGCGATGGATGAAGCGAGGGCGTTTGTACCACTGGCAACAGTACGGTTGCTTAGTTCGGTTCGCATGGGTAATGTACCAGTAATAGTAAAACCTGCTTTAATTAGTCCTTCGAGCATGGTTTCCCATCCAGTTGAAGCGACTGCTAGATCATGAGTATCTTCGTCTGTTGCTTCGGTTTCTGTTTGTTTGAAGGCGTAATAAATAGTAAGCGGATATTCATCATTTGCCATACCGCGCATTCGCTTAAAGACTTGACCTAATCCTGCTTCAAAGAATTCTTTGGCTTTTTGTTTGTCTCCCCCAAAACGATAGGGTGTAGCAACTAATTCTTGAGTTTTGGGAACGAGTAGAGTTGTAAAAAGGTCGGGGTAAATTGAACCTAAAGAACGGCGCAGCCAAACATAGAAAAAGTCCGATAGGTCAGCGTAGCCGATGTTGTCGTAATAGGGTGGATCTGTAGAGACAACGATTGATTTTGTATAAGCATCTGATGTGGTTGCGTCGATTTGTTTGACGACTCCTTTAGCACCACAAGGAGAAATTTCAATAACTTTTGTTACCCAATCAACTGCACCAATAAAGTTACCAGTTGAATCGCTCAATGGGTTTGCTTCTGCAAAGTCCCAAGTCATAGGAATTGCTTGACGAGCAAAAGTGTTGCGGGTACTGTCTCTGCCTACATCCCATGAACAAATAGTTGAATTTCTGTCGGCTAATCGATCTACTGAGATCGCCAAATAAGTCGCCACTGCATCAGCGTAAGCCGTCGCACCCATACCACCTTCATTAAGCGGTAAACCATCATCAAGTATTCCAGCAGCTATAGCATCAATAAGTACCTTTTCCCGTACTTCGCTTACCAAGTCGCTGAAAGTGGTTAAGGCTACTAACTGACGTGGGGTAAACAGATGATGAAAGTGAGTCAAACCGTAAAGCGGTGTGAACATTGAGCGCCTATCGTCAGCAATTTGAGCATCGGGATACCATATGGGTTGTGCGCTGTGTGCAACCTCTTCCTGTTGTTGTGTTGGTTCAAGGTATACTCGCCCACGTTTACCTTCAGCCACAATCGCCATGAGTTGTGCGCCCATTTGTCCAGCAATACCTTCAGCCTTAATATGTTTGTCTTCGGCTGGTTGACTACACGCTAAACAACGAAACTTTGCACCACGCCCAGTCTTCGGCGGTTCTGGTGGCTTACCCTTACCAGTCTTCACTTCAAAACTTACAACAGGTGGCTGCTGGTTGCGGTCAATAATCGGTTCAACCCAAGCTTGCTTATCCTTCTTGGTCGAAAGGACGAAAGAACGTACCAAAGGCATTTTTGTACCACAACCAGGATTAGGACATTTCACCGTCCTTGCCCACAACCAAGCAATAACTTTGATTTTTGATTTTTGATTTTTGATTTTTGATTGAACAGCTTCGTCTTGCAACTCAGAATCTAAAATCTGCAATCTAAAATCTAAAATTTCTGGATAAAGATGCCCAATGCGCTTAAAAGCCTCATCCCGCATCCATTGCCCGTAATAGCGCACGTCTTCAGCTAATCCCTGCGCCCCGAAATGGGATTTTTGATTTTTGATTTTTGATTTTTGATTGAAGATGATTTTACTTTGAGAATCTGGATTTACAGGAGGTTTATTTGCAAATTTAGGTGGAATTTCAATTAAAGCTTTGGTAATCAAAACTGCTACCGGATTGAGGTCGCTGCCATGTGCTTCTAAACCCAACCTTTGTGCTTCTAAAGGTATCGAACCTCCACCGCAAAAAGGATCGAGTATAGGTGGTGGATTATTATTAGTTGATTTAAGAATTTCTGCTTTAGCTGCGTCTAAAATATCTTTATTATTAATATTTTCCCACTTCACCAATTGTTCGATAATTGCAAATAGACGTTTCCTCTCTTCCTCCTGCGCCTCTTCTGTAGGAAACTGATCAGGATGGCTCGAAGGGTCGTCCACCAACGATGCAAACAAGACTGCTCGACAAGCTGCCAAAGGTCGCCGCGCCCACCATAAATGTAAAGTTGAAGGATGCCCGTGTCGAATTGATTTTTCTCGTGCTGATTCTTTGTTAATTGCTTCGAGGGGTAAAGAAACTTCAATTAACTTCTTGCGATATCCGTAGTTATATGGAGTCGAATTTAAATGTTGAGACTGATAAAGTGGTGGAGAGACAGCGGGATGCGAGGAATTCTTTGAATCGAGATTACCTGCATGAGAATTCATTACAACTTGTCTAACAAATAGGTTGGGACTTTTACAGCATTCCCAAAACTTGTTAGCAAGCTATTTCGTAAAAATACTGAATATTTAAGCAATTGTTAATAAAATCTCTTCTAGTTCCCAAAAATTGTAAAGAATGCTTCAGTAGAATCACTGTTTTTAAAAAGATGTTATTAATCAACCAATTTCCAGTTTTTCCTAAGCAACTACGAACCGTAAGAGCAGCTTCAATTATCAAATTCGTTAGCAACGCAACTACGAATGCTGTAAATCAAACTTAAGATATAAGCCTTTCCAAAAATGAAAGAAAAATAGTTTTACGTAAGATTATTCCTGTGATTGATTAAAAAAAATTTTAAAGAATCGGGACACGAAACGCGAGGTCCCAATATTTCTATAGCATTCTCCTGAGAAACTCTTGTTCTCACATTAAAAGGTTTACCATATCCTTTAATTAAATCACGCAAGCACTTTTCCAACTTATCTAAGAACTGAACAAGAAACCACAATTCATATTTCCCTCGAACATAAGTTTTAGGGTTTAAGCCAAATATTTTACGGAGCTTCCGTGCCTCCGAAAGAATTTCAAGCCATGCTCCTTTAGATGTGGAAACACCAGTAACTTTCTCTAAATATTGTAATTTTGAATGATATGGTTTTGGGACTTTTTTAAAAATTTCTAAGTGGTCGTCAATATAAAAAATTTTGCCTAAATCTACATTATTAAGATTCAGTTTCTGACCTTTTTTTCTTATATAGATAATCCAAGCTATTATTGAAGTCATCCAACAATAGAACTTGCTTAGCTCTCGAACAAACTTAGTTTCTACTATCTCATAACTTAAATCTGCATTTTCTAACAATAAATACATTTGTGTGTTATTAATGTGATAAATTTCCTGCCATACTCTCTGTAATATACGCTTTGTAACTAAAAAATTTTCTATTGAATAATAGTCTGTAACATAAATATTGTCACTACAAGGATATGCCTCACTTAAAAAATCAGAGAAGTCTTTGTCAACAAAAAAAAATGCTCTGCTTTTTAAGCATAAACGTGGTGCAACTTTTTGATAAACTTTGTATACTTTATCTTTATTTCCACAAAAATATTGATAATAAGTGTATGAGGTTTGATCTATCTGACTTAAGATTATTTGCTCTATAAAACCATTGTAGAAAGATAAGTCATCATTTCCTTCAAAGAATGCGTGAATTGTTTTAACTTTTGGTTTGTAATGAAGTAGAAATTCCTGGTAAGCAGATGCCTCAGCAGATACTTCTCTTAAATCTTCAAGTAATCCCATACTTTTATTCTACAAATTCTTCTAAATTATGAGTATAATCGTTGAGTTCATTATCTTGAAAAATAAACGGAGAATGTGTAACAGCAACAAGACCATTACAATGCACATTTTTAATAATATCTGGTAAAAAACGTTTTTGCCAGGGAACAGAAAGAGATAACTCCGGTTCATCAATAATGACAAAGTACCCAGTTATTTCTGACAAGTGAATATGAGAAAATAAGGATACAATTTGCTTTTCTCCTGAAGAAAGCATGCGCATTTCTAATTGCTCATAGTTTTCAGTTTCTCTATTTAAATTTATAACTATTTGGAAATTTGTATAATCATAAACAATTTTCTTCCCAACTAAATACTCGTTGCATACCTCTACAAAGTTTCTTACGTCCTGCTCTTTTGAGTTTTGGGAGTGTTGTAAATCAATTAATTTTAAAAGAAAGTGAGCTATCACTTTTTTTCTATCGCTTTTTATATTTTTTTTACTTTTAATATCAAAAATAAAATCTCGCAAGCTCTTTTGGGATTGTTTGGGTAAGACTTTTTCATCAATACGACCAAAAATGTAATCTATTGTAGATTCATCTAATTCTTTTAATTGATTTATATCTACAGTTTGATAAGTCTCTCGGATCACATCACGTAAATAAGTACCAGTTAAATTGTTTAGACTATTTCTCAAGTTATCTTTTAATTCTTCCATTTTATTAGAAATTGTTGCTTCAACATCTTCCATACCAAATTCTATAAGCTCTACGTAACTTTGTTGCTTACGTCTTGTATAATAACCTTTTTCATATAAAGAAGTAACTTCTAAATCAAGCTCAGGAAATATGGTTTTTAAATCTTGTTCAATTCGGCGGTAAGTAGGAAGATATAAAACCTGATAGTTTATTAATTTTTTGATGTTATTTTCGCTTTCTTTAAGGTGTTCGTCACTAGGAGAATCTTGTCTTGACTTTGCCAAAAAATATTCTTCAATCACTCTTGACGGGAAGTCATACTCAGCAGCAATAGATTTAATTCTATCTTTGTTGTCTAGCAGTTGAGTAGCATCTTGTCCGGCTATTAAAAATTCTAAGCGTTGCCGTACGCTGCGGGGGAATCTTCGGAAGGTATAAACTTGGTTCTTTTGCTCAGTAAAAGAATCGACTTGTTGCTTTGTAACATTAATTTTTTGGTTGTTAATAGTTGCAGAAATTTCTTTAAAATCATATTCAGCAATTTTATTCCACTGACACGTTAAAAAGTAATAAATAATATTAGCAACAGTACTTTTTCCAGTTCCATTTTCGCCAACTAATACAATTTTATTATCATTTATTGTAAGTCTAATTGTACGATAGCCATGCAATAAATGAATCTGAAATTCAGAAATACTTGCAACCATTGGTAAATCTTCTACTTGCTGAGTAAAATCTAGCCTACTATCTATAACATGTAACAGGGTTAAGTTGATACAGTTACTATTAATAATTTAAGAAAAAGTGCCTCGACAATAACTTGGTAAGCAGGGTCGCGATGAAAACTAACTAATTGTGTTGAATCAACTACGATTGTACGATTGGTTGCGTCAAATCGATAACTGCATCCCTGGGTAAGCCAAAGCATTCTTTAGCCATTCACTTACTGAACAGGATAGAATAAGCCGATTATTTTCTACTAATTTAGCGACTTCCCAACAAGAAAAAATGCTCACTCCCAAACCTTGAAGCTGGTATTGTTGTATCCACTCCTGATGTTGTTGAGTGAGTCGTTGATTTCCATCAACCCACCAAACCCAAATATGGGTATCAAGTAGAATCATTTCAGCGCTTCCCAATCCTCTAAAGCCACAGGTTCTGTTGGGTCATCGTAGCGGTATGGCTGCGTATCGCGCAGAGGATAAGGATTTGATTCTAAAGAACGTGCAGGCGCTTGATGCTGGTGCATATGGCTTTCTAAAATAATGACTTCGACTACATCACCTGCATGAAAAGGCAAACCTTGCAGCGTTAGCGTTCCATCTTCAGTTAAAATTGTTTCTATTTTGTGAGCATTCATAATTTGTCTCCTCTTACTCTTTCGAGTTTAAACTTTAGATTATAAAAGCTGTGTCGCTTACTCGTTATAGTAAATTAATTTTGTCAGAACAAAGGTAAATGGCATACCAGTTATAACAACGACAAGGAAGAGAAAGCACTTGTCTTTATCTGTTTGTCACGGCTAATCTGCCCCGCCTGGTAGTTCAGCTAACTCAGTATCAATAGCTGCGGGTAAATCTCTTGCTGAAACAGTATAGGTTAGTGCCAGTAATTTTTGAGCTATCAGAATTAACTGATTTCTATTTATCTTTTCAGAAACTTGTTTAGGTTTTAATTGACCGTCTAAAACTTCTACACTAGCTGGACGAATTGCCCTTTCTACAGCTTCTTCTAGGTAAGGCTGCCACTCATTTGATTTAATATAGTAAGAGGTTTTGTTATCTTTAATATTCAATTTAGATATCTGTATAATTGAATCAGAAATTGAAGCAATCCACGAATTTGTTAATCGGTGTTCGATTTGATTTTTAATGAGATGAACTAGCAACCTTACAAGAAAAGATTCAATAGTGCGTAGGGTTGCTTGTTTACTCATTCCTTCTAGTTCATCAACAATTGCTAAAGCGTCGTCGTAGCGCCCCTCTAAAATGCTGGTTTTTAAATCTATTAGTTCTTGAGTCATAAAAGTTGATTTTTATAATCTCTTGTCCTCAGTATAGGCATCTTCTATAAAAACTTATGACTTGATTAATCTCATGTCTAAAATGGCTCAGTTCCCCGCTGCCATAACTCGTGCCAATCATAATTTACACTCGTCACTGCAAAATCTGGTTCTTTGTGAAACGGTTGTCTTAGATAACGAATGACGAGATCGCCGTCATGTACCTGACAATCTTCTTCTGTCACTTCCTCTGACTGCGGTACTTGCACCAGCGCCAAGATAAAATCGTTTGGCTTATTGAGGGCGGTGATAATCTCGTTCTTCGTCACCGTCACCGTTGCTGCACCTGCTATCCGTCCCTTCACCTCGATAAACCGCAATTCCTTTTGAGGAACGCGCGACTCGATGTCGTAGCCGCACTTGTCTTGGCTGACATCTTTTGGTGCGTACCCCAACTTGCGCTCTGCTGCCATCACCGCCGCCATCGCTGCGCGTTCTACCCGTTGCGTTTCTTGAGCAAACATCGCCGTATCTGAGTGTTGTCCTTGTAGCCGTTGCAGCAATCCCAGCGATACTACCAACGCACCTCCTACCACGACTGGCGGTAAGGGCGATAATCGGCGTTCTTGTTCCAACTCCTCTAGCCGTTGCAGCAACCGCGCTTGCAATTCGTCTGCCCGCTGCCGCGCTTTGGTTGAGTTAATCTTGGCATTTGCTTTGCCAGCTGATTCTTGCATTTTCAGGTCTTCTGCCCGATGGTCCCAATAATTAATCTCTTTGGTGAGTCGGTCTTTGACTGCGACCATCGTTTTGGCGATGAGTTCTTCCTTGCGCTGTCTTACCTCATGAAGATGTTGCGGAACAAGCTGGGAAATCGCGTAACTCGTCGCCTGCGATTCCAAATCCTGCCGCAGCCAAGATTCCTCTAGCACGGGTTCAATGACAGTCTTTTCTTCGTCTGCCAGTTGACGATAGTTGAGGTAGGGTGCATAGCCTGCATTTTGGGTATTGCTTGCTGAATCAATTTCCACATACTGCATCCGCCGCGACACTACCCGCCTTCCATTTGCATTCGTCCGCGCATCCTGTATCCCGTGTTCTAAGTAAACCAAGGCGCGGATACTATCGCCCATGTCGTTGTCATCCACAAGAATGGTGCCTTGTTTTAATAAATCTCGGTGATGTTCCAAAATGAGGTCAATTGTCGCATCGAGTAGGGGATGCCCAGGACAGATGAACGCTGCCAGTGGCTTCCCTGGAATGCTAATCGACTCTTTGGCAAAGCAGATGCGTTCGTAGCGTCGCAGCAGTGGTTCTCCCACACCGACTTGCCGTCCTCGGTTGCGGATAACGGCGGGGACGTGAGTGATTTCGTAGCGTTCGGGTTCTCGCTGTCGTACTGTTCCACCCAACTGTGTAAAAGCTTCGAGGAAGAAAGAAGCAATGAAATGAGGTTGCAGCCGCCGCGCTGCTGCGCGTTCCATGTCGGTTTTGATTTGCTGCACTTTGGCGATATCCATTGCATCGCGTGCCAAAGCTCGTTCTTCTAAAATTTTGCGCAGCCTTTGTTGGTCGAGTTTGTCTTGTACGACAGAGTTGAGCCGTTCTCTTACTTCTGGGAGATCGCCGTAGCGAATCGCTTGGATCAGCAGGAGACGCAACTCCGCCGAGGCGATCGCTTTTCCCAACACGTTGAATACTTTTCCCCCCAGTGCCGCTTGTTCGATCTCCAACTTCTTCAACAGCGCCAAATACACATCCCCCTCACGAGTTTCCTTTGCAACCAAATTCCACAGGTGACATACCTCGGTTTGTCCAATTCGGTGAATCCGCCCAAACCGCTGTTCTAAACGGTTCGGATTCCAAGGCAAATCGTAATTCACCATCAGGTGCGCTCGTTGCAGGTTAATTCCCTCCCCTGCGGCATCGGTAGCGATTAAGACTTGCACTGCAATATCTTGGGTAAACGCATCAGTAGCTTTGCGGCGTTCTTCCCGTCCCATGCCGCCGTGAATTGTCACCACAGCTTCAGTCCGCCCTAGTAGCGTCCGAATCCGTTCGGCTAAGTAATTTAAGGTATCTCGATGTTCGGTAAAAATTACCAATTTGCGCCGATGTCCCGTAGCGTTGAATGTCTCGTCGTTAAACTCTGGTGGATTGCATTGGTACGCTAAATCTTTACCTGTTGAAATATTTTGCAGCAGTTGCGATAGTTCTTCCCATTTCTTATCTGTGCCACTACGCCGGACTTGCAGGGCTAATTGTTCTAATTCTTGTAAAAGAGTAATTTCTGTTTGTAATTCGGCGATTGTCCGCGATGCCGTGGCGAGATCCGCAACTTCCTCTTCTTTCGCTTCCCGTTCTTCGCTGGGGACATCCTCCAGATCGTCTTCGATGTCTTCCAAATCGAGAGTTTGCCCAAATTCTAGACTGGCGCTACTGCCTCGCTTCAACAATTCTTCTTCGCGCAGCCGTTTTTGCAATCGTTCGCGGCGGCGTTGCAACGACTGATAAATCGCCTCTGGCGAAGAAGCTAGGCGACGCTGTAAGATCGTCAAAGCAAAGCCGACAGTACCTTTGCGTCCTTCATTGCCGAGCGCATCAGCGCGGTTGAATTCTTCGCGCACGTAATCAGTGACTCGCTTGTAAAGTACCGCTTCCAAATCCGAAAGCTTGTACTCTACGGTGTAGGCTTTGCGTTCTGGGAACAGCGGCTTTTCATCAAATTTCAGCAAATCTTCTTTAACTAATCGCCGCATCAAGTCGGAAGTATCCGAAACGTGTACGCCATCGCGGAATCTTCCCTCGAATCTATCGCCATCGAGTAGCGCCATGAACAGCTGAAAGTCTTCTTCTTTGCCGTTGTGTGGCGTCGCCGACATTAATAAAAAATGTCGGGTTAAACTTGACAGCAACTTGCCCAATTTGTAGCGTTTTGTCTCTCTGATTTCACCCCCAAAGAACGAAGCTGACATTTTATGCGCTTCATCGCAAACAACTAAATCCCAGTCGGTTTGCGCTAATTTGGCTTGTAAGTCGTCATCTCGACTGAGTTTGTCGAGTCGCACAATGACCAACGGCATCTCTGCAAACGCATTCCCTGTCCGTGCGGCTTCAATCCGGTCATTGGTGAGAATTTCAAACGGCAAGTGAAACTTTTGGTACAGTTCGTCCTGCCACTGCGCGGCTAAACTGCCAGGACAGACAACCAAGCAACGATGCAAATCACCGCGAATCAGCAATTCCCGCATCAGCAATCCTGCCATAATTGTCTTCCCTGCACCAGGATCGTCCGCTAGTAGAAAGCGCAGGGGTTGGCGAGTTAGCATCTCGCCGTAAACGGCGGTAATTTGGTGGGGTAGTGGCTCTACTAGCGATGTATGTACGGCTAGCAGCGGGTCGAACAGATGCGCCAAACGAATGCGATAGGCTTCCGATACCAGACGAAAGTTAGCGCTATCGGCAGTAAAACTCCAGGGGCTTCCTGCGGTGACAACTTCCAGCGTCGGTGAGCGATCGCGAAATACCAACTCATGTCCGAGAGCGCCGCTAGCATCTTTATACGTCAGTTCGACAACATCCGCGCCATGCCACTGAGCATCGACAATGGTGACAAGACTGTTTGGCAGGATGCCCTTAACTTGAGTACCCTTTGTCAATTCTTCCAGTCGCACCATGTCGATACTTTTTCCTTACTCGCTGTGAATAATATTTACTCTTCATTGGGGAGAGGCATTGACAGAAGATTTTGGTGGCGAAATCACCCCAGAAGCCTTAAATTCTTCGAGCTTAAAATCAAATAAGTCTTGTTATACAGGGGATAAATACGGATCTTTGGCGCTAGCTAGAACGCGATGTCAACTCACTGCGCTACAAGGCATTGCTGAGTGCTGGCGTAGTCAACCTTAGTTCTTTTAAAAGCGGTCTGGGAGCAATCGCGCCTACAAAACTTGCGGCATAGTGAAAGCTGCTTTGAGCTACTGTAGATTTAACCTCTACTTTGCCGTTGTCTTTCCTGTAGTCTTACTACGAGTGAATCGCGGTCAACGCTCATCTGCTCAAGAAGTTGAAAGATCGCTTCTTCGACAATTACTTCTTTGTAGGGTGCATTCGCCTTGCCCAGTTTCATCTGCAACTGTAAGTGAAATGTGTCTAGCTGCTCCAAGACTGATTGACTTAATTTGAAAGTAGCTTTTCTTAACTTCTCAGCTTGTTGACTTGTTGACTTGCTAGCATCCTGACTTTCTGCTTTATTAATTGACTTACTGGCTGGTTGGCTTGCTAACTGGTTGACTTGCTTGGAAGTTGACTGGTTAGCTGGTTTAACTTCAACCGAATCAAAGTAGTCATCGGCTTTAGTCTTGGGCAAGTTAATTCTGTCGCCAGCACTCTTGCGTTCTCTTGGCATAACTACGACTCCGCTACGATCTGTTTAACGACTGCCCGATACGGTTGCACCAGTTTCCACTCCCCGCTGTACAAGTGAATTGGCTCTCCAGCTAAATTTGACTCGGCAAACTTCACCGACTTGGGTATTGGCTCAAAGATCTTAACTCCCTCTAATTGTTGCTTCAAGGTATTAATCACATCCTGCGTCATCACCGTGTTTTTTTCTGCCATTGTAGGCAACACACCTAAAATTTTTAGGCGGGGATTCAGCCGCTTCTTAACACTCGCAACCGTTTCTAGCAATGCCTCCAGTCCCTTGAGCGCAAAAAACTGACATTGGACGGGAATCAGCAGCGTATCGGCAGCAGCCAAAGCATTGACAGTTAGCAGTCCCAGACTTGGTGGGCAATCAATCAGGATGTGCTGAAATTGGTCTAGAACTGGCTCCAGTCTTTCTTTAAGGATGTAAAAGTTGCCTACCTTGCTCAGCAGTTCCGTTTCTCCCTTAGCTAACGAGATATCAGCAGGCAGTAGACTTAAACCAGATTTAGTCGCTACAACTGCATCCAAAATCTCAGCAGTCTCTGTAATTACTTCATAGGTTGTGAGTTGGTTGTCTGACACTTCCACGCCTAACCCCGTGGTTAAGTTCCCCTGGGGGTCAAGATCTATGGCTAGACAAGAGCTTTGTTGTGCCAGCAATCCTCCCAAGGCGATGGTTGAGGTAGTCTTGGCGACTCCTCCTTTTTGGTTGGCGATCGCAGTAATCATAAAAGCCTTCCGTCCTCATCTATAGCTTGCCAGCAAGTTAACCAGTTGACAAGTTGACTTGATAACTTTCTATAATTTGACAAGCTGACAAGC
>NC_019747.1 GCF_000317555.1 Gloeocapsa sp. PCC 7428 | reverse complement strand
CAAATTCGTTACCCCCCAATTTGGGGCAAAAACTCAGGTAAGCAGATCGGGACTGGCTCAAATATTATGTGAGAACGGCTCTTTCTTCCGGTTTGGGCATACAGCTTGTCACCGTCGAGGTGTAGTCTGTAAAGTCCAGAGGATGTGTGGAGAGATCGCTTTACTCCATGCAAAGCTTCTTTGTACTGCTTCCAAGCCCCTTCTCTAAACTCCCTTCTGGCTTTTCTCAGTTTATTGTTGTCGCTAGGGCGAGGTTTACCGATTGTAATTGCAGACTCAATCGTGTTGAAATGATGTGGTAATTGCTCTGGAGGATAGGGATTGAGCCATGAGTTGAGGTAGCCAAGAATCTGTTGAATTGCTTTTTCTTCATCTGCCTTACTGCCTTTTGCCCAAGGTAAATTCAACTGATAGCAAATGTCTTCTTCTATTAACTGACCCCACCAATCAAGAGCATTTTTATGGTCACAAATGCTAGATAGATCGTTACTATCCCAAAAATCTAAACAAGCAAAACATAGATCTAATTCTGCACTGTAAAGCTTCCCAAAAGGCTCATCTCCTTTAATATTTAACTGGTCTAAAGCTGTTTTTCTAAAAGCTTTAGTTTGATAGTAAAGCGTCCACAACAAAGATGACGCTAGTTTTTTGACAAGAATATGTGCTAAAGCTAATCGCCCTTCGTCTACTGTTGGTTCGAGAGCGACAGTAGTATTCATATATTTGACTACCAGCTCAGTTGTGCGACGTGTAGTACCTTCATTTTCAACTGAGATTACTACCCGTTCGCCATTAGCAACCAAACATAAATCATCGCCTTTAATTTGGACACCTGTTTTGACAAATATGTATTTTCTCCAAGTATCTTCTTCAACTAATGTCAATATCTTTGCCTCCTGTTGCATCTGCTCGACAAATTAAACCAAGCGCGGGTTCTTTAGTTCAATACCTGCTCCCTGTTCGTCCTTCACTGCAACTCCTTTTCTTCCCATTCAGCAAAGAGGGCGATCGCATCCAGAAATGTAGCAGCCGCCTGACGGGGATTTTTGCTTTGAGCTAACTTGCAATCATCCAAAGCATTCATGAGAGGAGATATCTGGCTTTTTTCAACACCATCTTGCAAATACTTACTTACCCGTTCAATCATTTGCAGCAAAGCTAATTGCTGGCATAGTCCTAGTATCTGATGGCTGAGAGGTATTGCTTGGTTATTGCTTTCGTTAGTCATGGCGTGTCTCCACGCTCCGAGGTTATTGACGCCAGGTGTTCCTGTAAGAATTTTCGTTTAGCATCCCCGAACAAATACACCACGTCCCCTAGCTCGTCTACCTCCCGCACTCCATTTAATTGTCGTGCTTTTGAGTTGAGATACCACCGGGCCACAGCAACGTGAACGCTACAGCGAATCGCAAATTCGTCCAGGCGTACTTTTCCTTGACCCGACCCAAGAGTTAACAGCCGCAACTCTAGATTCATATCCCCCAACTTTGAAAAACCCCAAATGCTTAGCCAGATACTCAATGGAATTGTAAGCATTGAGGCTATCTCAATCAGGAGCGCAATGTCTTCTTGCAAAAATTTCAAAGTAATATCAGTTGTCGGCATAAATCACCTTTATTGCTCTAAAGAGCTAGCAATCGCAGCAGAAATTTTAGCCACGCAATTCTCGCACTGCTTAAAGCTGATCGTGCTGTAAGCGCTCCTGAATCTGGGCGATCGCTTGTTCTTCCGATTCTGGGTCAGTGGGGTCAAATCTGCTCATCACGTTGCTTAATTAAATTCACTACTTCTTGCATCCGCTCCTCGTCTTCCTGTGGCTTAATACATAAGCACGTAACTCCTGCTCGGTCATTGCGTTAAAGTTACTTTTGCTCATTTCTTAGGTTTAATTTGTCGCCAAAATGTTCTCGCATCCTCTCATCCCAAAGCGAACCGTACTCATCAAAGGGTAGTTTGGCTTCCTCCGCCGTAATCAGGGCTTTCTTTGGTCGAGCGTGCCGTCGATCCATGTAGGCATAAAATGCCTTTTCGTCATCGCGGTGGTCGAGCATATAACGCTTTAACTCTTCATCAGTCATCGAGTTGTAGTTAACACTCATGGCAACAGCTCTCCTTGTGGATCGATTTCTAATTCAATTGATTCTCTAACACCTGCCAGTATGAAAATATTTCCAGTTCGCTCGTCCAGCCTAACCATGTGGATTGGTTGCAGGAATACATTAGTTAGCCGGTGACACTGTTGGTACAGGCTCCGCAGCTGCGCTTCAGTTGGCTCCCTCACCTTTGCCTATGCTGCCTCCCCTGCGTCTCCGTCTGGCTTCATATCGGGAACACGAACTAGCAGATCGCCCACTTCGCACTCCAAAATTTCGCAAAGCCGATCCAGTGTATTGAGGGGGATTGATTTGGCTTTGTTGTATTCAATCTTCTGCACGTTAGCCAGAGACATCTCTAACCGGCGTGCCAGCTCGTTTTGTGACATCTCTCGCCGAGAACGCAGTTCTTTTAGTCGAACTATCACTGACATCTCCTTAATTACCTACTGAGAGTATAACCTACTCTTAGTACTCTATCTATTAATATCACTTATTGGTAGATAACTAACAGATAGTCAACTAATATATATCCAACCATTACATTACCTACTATTAGTAGGTAATAATAGAGATATCAAAAGGCAGCTAGCACGACCTGAGAAATCCAGCTAACTGCCCACCTACAAACGAGGCTATTCACATCATGTCACAATTATTCTTCACCAAAGCAGCCGCGCTACGCATCCTACAAGCCCAAGGCATTGCAGCTCGCTGTGTTGAGGTAATCCGAGTTTACAAAGGGGCTGTTCAAGTCACCTATCGAACCAAGAACGGGCGTTGCTCCACATTCCTGAGCAAAACAGCCTTTTACTCTGATTTCATTAGCTTCCGGCAAGAGCGAGCTAAAACTTGCACGGTTAAGCGCTGGGGTGCAGGGTCGTACCAGTGCCGCTATGACGTTTTCAGCGCCAAGAGCGAGAAGATTTATGTCGTGGAGTTATCAGCAGGTATTGCTATGTGCGGCTGCACAGACTTCGAGGAACAGCGCAAACAACTAGGTAAAGCCAAAGTCGGGTGTAAACACGTTCTCGCTACCCTAAATCACGTCGGCTACGGTAGTTTAGCTGAATACATGGATGCAATCAGCACCAGAGCTAAAAGTGATTTGTACGGTGGTGGTTGGGACGAACCAGTAGCGCCCACTCGAAACGCAATCGTAACAATTAGCGCAGCCGTAGCAGATCCTTCCTCTCCTCGTCAACCAAAATCTGCTCCAGACCCCTTCGGTGGGTTCGATTTCTAAATAACTCGACTCGCCTTGTGGGTTGGTGGTGAAACCCTCGCAACTCTTTACAACATCAAAAATATGGCTCGTCACAAGTATTTTACTGAGAAGACCAAAGGCATTTTCTCAACTGATGCCCTGATCGTGCCTGAAACCGCCATGAACTTGCGAAACGACTGCAAGGAAGGAAAATGGTTTTTAGGGGAGACAGAGTACGGTAGTAAGCTCAAGTTTATCTGCCTCAAATTCAGCCGCCGCATTGCTACAGAAGAATATGGAGTGATCGCCCCTGGGACACCATTAGGTCAGGTCTGGTTCTGCCCTGTCGCAGCTGGTGAAAGCCCCAACGGTCAACCGCTCCCTACCAATGTGGTTTACTACACGCTGGTCAAAAACAGCAGCAGTGGTAAGTCAGGATCGCTGATTAACTTCGGTCAAAAAGCAGTGCTAGCTCAAAGCCAAGGTTACGACTATCGGGAGGTAGTCTGGACAGCTAGCTTCAAAAAGAAGTCAGCCACTATTGAGGGCGAGGCAGTCTCCTACTACGTGTTGGATTTTGAGTATGCCGAACCGGATGAAGCTGCACTGAAGCGAGTAGATCAAGCGGTTGCGGTGCTGGAATCTGAGGAGGATATGCAGAAGCTGTTCGACCCAACGTTGGAAGCGGCGACTCAGTGCGTGGACGGATTGAAACCGGAAGCGATCGCGCAACTGGTTGAAAACCTACGCGCCAACCGAGCAGCATTACCAGCATCTTAGACGGTCGAGATAAATCAGCCCCTGGCTGCGCTCCCTTGTTGCTCCGGGGCTGGCAAGCATGATTCACACTTCGAGGTTACACCATGAGCGAAAACACTTTATTTGTTGGCGATCTGACAGCAGCGTTCGCGTCTGTGAGGGTGCGCAACTGTTAAGGCCAAAGTGGAATTTCCTCATCTGCCTGCACGTAAGTCTCTGGCTTTAAATCCCAATCAGGTTCCAGATCTGGCGGAACAATGCCTCGTAGGAAGTTCTGTTTAATGTGGGTGCAGACCACGATAAACTCTCGGGCATACGGAGCTTGTTCGTTCGGTGGCAATTTAAGCGCAAACTCCAGATCAATTGAACTCATCTTCGAGTCTGCATGCATTCGACGATCGCCAGATGGTCCATTGTGACGGACTACTTCACTCTGGCGCTGGTTAGCACAATCGACACGTCCGTATGAGTAGAAATTGCGATAAAGAATTTCTGGCGTTTGCAACAAGTTCAAGCGAGTACGGTATTGATAAACACCTGAAGAAACTCTTCTAATCGAGTTGAGATCAACATTAAATCCACGATTGACATCTACCCAGTGAGGCGCTGCTAAGACTGGGCTGCTTAATCCGGTAGCAACTGTTAGTAACAGCATTGATGAATTGAGTATGAGATAAGCAGTCGGTCTGATCATGCCACTCTAGACTTTTACTTAAAGCGTTAACCTTAGTCTGCCTTCTATCAGTGCTAATTAGGTTTAGGGGTGATGAAGTAAAAATGAAAAGTTAGCGATCCTCTCTTTGCTATCAACTGATATCGAATTAGCTATCACATACTTATCACGTGCTATCATTTGCTATCTTTAATTATCATATGCTAGCAACTCTGATAATATAAGCTATCAGTTACTTATCAGGTGATAGCAATGAGTGAAAGAGTACAGGTGATATTCCGTTGGGACAAGGATAAATTAGAGCAACTGAAAGCTTGGGCTGCATCGGAGAGACTCACACTTCAAGAGGTCTTAGAAACCCTAGCTGCAAAGTTTTTAGACTCGCCCGACCGCAGTTTGATAATAGATGATAGCAACAAATTATCAGTTGATAATAACTTGATAACAAACTTGATAACAAGATTAGAACAAGTGGAAAATATTGTTGCACCTCTACCAGAGCGAATGGCAGTTCTAGAGGAGGAGTTGGGGGAGTTCGTCGCCTGAGAGAGGAAGAAAAAACTCTCAGGCAGAAGAAACTAGACAACGCACCAACACAAGTTTATTCAAAATCTGCTAGGGACCCAGCTAACATTGCTGCATCGCCAACTGATTCCGCCGCATGGCTCACTGTCGGCGAGGCTTTTGATATTGCTGCATCGCGGGGATTTACAAAAAGCGAGAGAACGTTTCGGCGGCTGATAAGTGACGCCCTTGAAAATACTGTAATGCCACCTGACTTGAAGCGCGTGGGATTAATAGCAAACTGGCAGGCGCGTCGCGAAGTCCACCCCAAAAATAACTCACTGCGCTGGCTGCGGTTTGAGGAGCAAAAAAGTCAAGTGAACAAGGTAATAGCGGAGAGCGGCACTACTTTACCTCCGCTAAAACCTGATGAAGAACATTGAAAAGGATATTGAAAAGCAGATCAAGTCTTTGAAACAGACTGTGAAGGCAGAGCTGCTTAAGTTTGCATTTTTCACTACGGTGCTTGGCATTATTGTTGGAACGGGCAACAATCCGGAGTGGATGAAAGGAAGTGCTGCCTTTTCAGTAGCTTACATTGACTTACAGGTTGGCTTGCTCATAATGAGGATCGATGATACAGAGGAGAACTAGCGCGACAACCCTCAGACAGCAGTTGTCCCAGTTTGGCGGTATCCCGCTCCAGTACCTTGACTTGATTTTTAAATCCTCGCATTAGTCAGCCAATCGTCCAAAACGAGTTAACTTCTGCTCTAATCGGGATACCCTGTCCTGTAAATCTGCGATCGCGCCCTTAACCGCAGCTGGGTCCGTCTGCCCCAAATACTGGGCTATTGCCTCGCGTACAACCTCGGCTTCCGAGCGACCTGAGGCGGTAGAGATCGCCCTGATTTGTTGCTGCCACTCGACGGGACATCTTGCGCCAAGCATTGGTGATTGTGCCATCTTTGCTCGCTCTGCTATCAATGACTGCTCAAAGGTAGCCGATTATAGCTGCAATCGTCGATAGCACCGATATCATAAGCAAAAATCATCGAAAATGTCCCAAACCCTGATTCTGTCGTGGAGCGATTGATAAGCGTGACTTAAGTGGGGCGATCGCGGTTCCAGCCGACTACGATAAATCAATACTTTAAGGCTGCTATTCCACGAAATCGTGGTTTGGTGTAATCTAAGGGAATCAGCCAAAGTTAGACAATGAAAGTTGCAGGAAACGGGCAGGGGAAGATCTTAACCCCAGAAGAATTGCGGCTACTGTTTACCCAAGGATTTGTGTCGCCACGCGATCGCGCTTTATTTGGCATCTGCTTATTTACTGGCTGTCGGGTTTCCGAAGCGCTAGCACTCCAAACCTCAGACATTAAGGGTGGAACTTTGACTTTTAGAAAGTCTACCACCAAAGGCAAGCTGAAAACGCGGGTGGTGGACATTCAACCTGGTCTGGCTGCGTTGTTGGCAGACTACAAGCCTCTTCCTGGGGCGCTGTTTCCAGGAATGCGGGGGCGAACGCTTACCCTAACCCGGTTCATGGCGGACAAGATTCTTCGAGATGCCTGCCTTCGCGTTGGGTTGGAAGGGGTTAGTACCCACAGTTTTCGGCGAACAGCCCTAACAATGATGTCCAGTGCCGGCATTCCCTTGCGGGTGATTCAGGAAATATCGGGACACAACGATTTAGGGACATTGCAGCGCTACTTGGAAGTTTCACCAGAGCAGAAACGCAATGCTGTAGCAGCGATTGGGTTTTAAGTTAAGTATAGGAAGCTTACTTAACTAGCCCTCCACTCCACCATTGCTGATAGCTAACATTACCTCCTAAAGCATTACCTAAGTTTGTTAATCCGCTATAAATTGCATCTCTATTAAATGCGCGGTTTTGCCATTTCTCTAAATAAGGAATCATCTCTTTGTAGTTGACATCTTGCATATTGAATTGTTCTTTAGCAATACCCAGGTTAGCTCCGTTATTAGCATTTGGAATTGCAGGTGGTTGTTGAACATCGCGTTGTATTGAACGATTAGCTAAAGCAGCTTGTAGCCTAAGTACGCCACTGCCGTAGTTCTGTTCAGGGGAAGCAGGCTTTGATGATTGCGTACCATTTGCATCAGTAACGATTGGTTCTTGGGCTTTCTGCTGGGGTGGGTTGTAGGGATACTTGTTGTCTGCTGCGCTGTTCGGGTTGTTGTTGTATACAGGATTCTGCTGGTCTTGGGGAGGTAGTAATGATGTTTGAAGCGCTGCTTGATAGCGAGCGATACCGTAGTTAGGTCGAGTCATATAGAAGTCCAGAAATTTGCGTCAATTCTAACTGACGTTTCTGGGCGATTATAAAGAGTCTGTAAAACAACCTACGTTCCCCCAGTAATAACTCCGAGAGCATTACTGCCATAGGAAGCCGGTGTGAGGAGTGAGCGCCATACACTACAAAGTCTGCATGACTTACTACGTAAGTGTTTGCTAACTATTCATGCAAATATTCATCATTTCTAAACCTTACTTGAAATTGCAGAAGCCAGCATAAAAGAGTAGCTCAACCTTAAGTAAGGAAATATGAAAAAGTTAACAGTTATCACAGGTTTACTGATTTCTACATCTATTTTTGCTAGTCCAGCTAGGGCAGACTACTACAATCAAAATTGTTCAAGCTACGGGAACTTCGACAACTGTAGTGGATACGATTCTTATGGTGGTCGGTACAATTATCAAGGCAATCAAATCGGCAATTTCCATTACGGCACTGAGCGCTACAGAACCAGAGAGGGCAATGAATATGAAAGACGATCTGATGTGCAGCGAATCGGAAACACTATTTATGAGAATAATCGCATCCGTACACCTTACGGTGATTACAACCAGAGATGTACTTATCAGCAGGTTGGCTCTTATGTTTACAAAAACTGTTACTAATTAACGCCTGATAAGAAGGGCTATCAACAGTTAGGCTACCAATAATGAAAACTAGATTAATTGCTGGCATCGCTGCTATCTCCACTTTAGTTACTACAACACCAGCCAACGCTGATACCGTTAATACGAAAGACATTAACGCTCTAGCTGAAATATTTTGCAACGCTGTTGCTAATTCATCTTCTCTAATTCCAGCTTTCGATCAGCAATACCACTACTTTGATGGTCTCATGTCTTTAGAACATACTGTTACTGCAAAGCAGATGGCAACTGTCACCAACTACGCAGTAACTGAAGTTTGTCCTCAACTTAAAACAGAGGCTGCTGCCGAAGTTCAAAGTCTCTACAACTGGTTGACTCAAAAAGTGGATTCAGGGGAAATAGATCGAATTCATCCCGATGTTAAGTCGGAAATGTTGACTATCGGCGCAACTATGGAACTTCTACCATTTTAAAGTTCAGTTATTTGACTAATCTCAAATCTTAAAGAGAAAATTACATCGAAAAAGAACTGCGTTCTCCGAGTCACGAAGAACACAACACAATTTTAATAGCGTCCAATTGTACCGCTTAAGGAACTGATAAATTGCTGGTTTGCAGCTCTCGCATTTTGATAAGCATTCAAAATGTTATTGGCTGCTTGCGATCTGTTTTGTTGCTCGTTTAAAGCCATATTATTTAAAACGTTGCGTTGGGCTACCTTTTCATTGATACCGTAGTTGAAGTTTTCTCCTTCGCGACGCATTCTTTCTATTTGTTGAGCATCTTCCATCGTTTGAGGTCGATATTGTCCTATCAAGTCAGAACCGGTTTGCCCAATAGATCGACCTACACCAATGTTTACTGCTCCTTGAGCCGTAGCACCTGCATTATTAACTATGTTGCCAAATACATCTTCACCGATGTGACCAGCTTGGCGTAGTATATTAGCCGCCTTAATTATTTCGCTCATTTTTAGTTTTTTGTTTCACAAATCGATGGTACATTTGTACCAAAATTGAAATAAAATTGCTAGCTTTTTGTGCAACTGGACCCCTTAGAACCATCTTGCTGCCACTACTGCTGATTCTTAGCTTCCTGCTCGATTTGCAGCATTGCACCTCGAATTGCTTCCCTTAAGGCATCTTCAAACGACGTTCCCTCGAACGTCTGCACTAGAATATCGCACACGCGCTGCCCTCCTGCTATCTCCAGCGCGGCTCGGTCGGTGATGAAGCGTAATTGCTCACGTTGGGCAGCCGATGATCTTACCTCTCTCATTAGCGGTGGCAACAAGACAAACAACTTGAGGATAGCTGAGTCGAGTTTGTTGGGAGCTTGCTGGTATATCTGAGTTATCTGGCGAATCAGGGTTATTGCAATTCCCTCAACTGTCTGAAGGCTGCGATCTCCCTCCAGTCCATCGTAAACTTGAGCTAAACCATTGAGGATTTTGGCTTGTTCACCTGTAGGGAATGTAGCACGTCGCCATGCCGCTACAGCAGCGACACTAATATTGTGTCCCTCGTTAACCAGCAGTCGCCAGATATCAGTGCAGTTTCGACCAAAACGACAGAAATCATCAAATTCCACCCGTTTCTCTGGTGACATCTGAGAGCGAATCTGGTCTACTTTGTGCTGGGAACGCTTACGGGTCAATACGCTTTAGTAATGTATCGGCTACACCACAATAGCCTAGCAACTCAAAGCAATTAAAGGTTTTTAAAGGCTATTAAAGGGTTTCAACTTTTTGAGGCAATTTAGTTTTCCCCACAATTTTCTGGGTAAGTGATTTTCAACTATTTACCTCAAAACAGGTATTTATACTTATCTAGCAAATCGAAACAACGATACCCGTAGCCTCTAGAAAGAAAAAAAGGGTATGCCGCACAGCCAGCCTCACCTGATCGAACCTTGGCGCTTTCGATTTGCCTTGTACTGCGCGTACATCTGGAGTGTTGGCAAAATACCCTGTAAAAGTTTCGTCCCTCCAGGTCGATTGGCGATGACAGCAATCAGGCAGTGGCACTGCGTGAATTAACTCCTGCCTTTCTCTAGTTCTTGTTCTCGTTCGTTCATGCTGCCACACCCGCTGCTGTACTGAGCGATCGCAACTCACCCGCGCTCAAGGTAAACATCAGCGCTTGAAGGATTTTTATCTGAGCGGCAGCGGGTGTAGCATCCCAAATTTGTCGCCAGACAGTCTGCCCATACACTTCAAAGGTTGTCAGCACCTCTTCAAGTAGTTCAGTTGGTGGAGATTCTGCCAGTAACGGCAGATATTCCTGGCTAACCCACTGAACTTCATCGGGGTCTGGTGGCGGGTCAGTAGAATTATTACTTTTACTATTAGAGCTACTTAATAGCGTTTGTAATAATTTTCGGAAACGGGAAACGTAACCTTGACTTAATCCCGTAATCTGTGCGATCGCCTGTTGGGTAATTTTCTGCCTCGCTTCCTTAAGTTGCTGGACAGCAGCGCGAATACCCATCTCGACTCGCTCCGGCTTCGTGGCAGCATCGGGTGTGATATCCGATGCTTTCTTAAGCGTCACAGGAACATCAAGCGGATAATCACCAATAAAGTACACCCTCAACTGCTGACCAGGTCGTCGAGACGCTCGCAACCGTCCAAAGTTCTGATGAATGTCTGCTAAGATGCGACGGCGACAGAATTCACGAAATTCAAGGTCAGCTGACACTTCCATCTCAAACCAAGGTTGTAGGTCAGGAGAAGGCGCACCGTTAACCTCAATCGGATAACGTACCCGCTCTGTGCCTTCTTTGGGAGGGCGACCGCATAACACGGTAAACTCAGCTTCCAAGTCACTTAAACTGCGGCATGGCACACCAACTGACACCAAGGCATCGCAGTCCTCCAAATCATTCACACCACGAGAATCGACCCACCAACGGCGCTTACCATCGCCCTCCTTGGTGTGGCGCTTGAAATCAATTACACCTGTCTTGCCGAGAGTGTCCTGCTGAATTTGATTGACAATGGCATCAACCCTAGCTTGGCAGAACTCGGAGCGTTCGCTGCCTACGCCGAGTCGTCCCATCGTTGCCACTTGAATAATCTCAAGGTTGCTCGTGTCTGGAATCTCCTGCCGCACCGTGAGAATGTCCGAGGGATCACACCCCAACACCAGCGCCAAATCTTCAGCAGTGGCAGTGGCATCCAGAAAGATATTCCCCGACGCGGCTCGTGCAATTTCTGCTAGCCGCAGGTCAGGTAGAGTAATAGTCAAAGTGCCGTACTGAATCCTTAACGCCCCTACTACGTTGCCTAACAGCACATCTAGGAAGTCGGGCAACCAATTCAAAGCAAGTTCCCTAGCTACACGGTCGGCTACTGCTGCATCGGAGTCAGAAAATCTCTTTCTAACGTCACGGGTCATGTCTGCGAGGGATAACCCATATTCCTTCCCGCCGTCTAACAAACTATCTAGTGATGGTGCTAATGCTTCTACAATTGCGTTAACGTCGATGCCTTCCAGCGTCGGCAGTGCTGCCTTGATTTGCGCGTTTTTCCACCCATACTTATTCGGCTGCTTCTGCTCACCCGATAGATAAGAGTGCAGAGCGATCAGTAGCGGTCTAAGCGCGTCAAAGACTTGTGGTAGCTTAACCGCTAGGTCTGCGATCGCCCATTGCAAGTCAGCCGCCATTACCTCAATCGAGCGATGGGCTTTGAGGATTTCACTCGCTTCATCCCACATTAGCACTACGTCGCTGTAGTTGTAAGGTTCGCCAAAGTCGGCGTTTGGACTCGGTAGGCTTTCAGGATGCGCTCTAAGTCGGGGTTGCTTGAGCGCTGTCATGCGGTCATGCAAAAAACCAAACACAGCACCTGCTTGGCATGGTTCCAAATTAGGGCAAGTATCGCAGATTAGTCCAGCTGTGTCAGCCCCTGAAATATTCTTGCTTCGCAGCGCACTGATTACTTCATTGCGTCCGCAGTTGGGCGCAACAACGTAGGGCTGACCTGCAGAAGCCCGACGCAACTTACCGAACTCATCTCGCACTAACCCTTTGTGTCGTGCCTCTAGGTCATGCCACGATGATTGAAGTGTAGATGTGGTAGGGTTGCGATGCTCGGCACTAGCATAAATCAGCTGACGAACCCCAAACAATTCGGTAGTAGCCCTACCAGCATCGTAAGATTTTCCACTGCCAGTGACGCTAGTGTCAAGGATGTACTTGTAGCCTCGCTTTTTGGCTTCTACCCAAACATTTAACCGTTCACTAGGCTGATACTCAATTGCGGGTGAAGTCTTAGCAGGTTTTGGTTCAACCTCGACCTCACCTTTGCGACCAACGCCCCAGACATTTCTGCGCTTAATCGTCTTAGTCAGTTGTCGCTTGAGCTTGAACAACCAACCGCCTAAATCGGAGAACTGATGCCCCACTTTTTGTGGAACTTGATAACCGCGTGACTTGGCAAGATCCAAGGCAGCGTGATAAATTTCCTTGGGGTCACATCCTCCATGACACTTATACGCACCCGTACTTTGTTCAATATGCAGTGAGTTGTCAGACTGCCCATTATGAGCAGGACACTTGCAGGTTATCCACCCCCGCCGCCCATTCGGGTTGTAGCCGTCTAGCAAAGTTGCTAAATTGCGGATATCCCACGGATCAAGGCTAGGGTCAGTTTCAACTCGTTCTGCCCTAGATGCCTGTTTGTCCCATCGCTCAACATCCCACAAGGGTAGTAATGAATTTAGCTCAAAGCGGCTGTAGACTTTGCCAGTATTAAGCTTGAGGGTAACAGGGAAGGATTCAAGCGCTTGAACTTCAGTATTCCATTTCCAATGTAGGAACCCAGCTAACCGCATCAGGCGGTTTTCGTTGTAAATAGACGGATCTGAATTCAGGTGTTGGATTAATCGCTGTTGCAACTTCTTCCAACCCTCGACCTCCTGCTCAAAGGTGCGGTGGTAGACGTGCAAACTATTACGAGTCTCGATAACTAGGCTCGGCTCGTATCCAGAGCGTGTTAGTTCCTCTACCTTTTGCCACTGCTCATCCTTGCCGATAGTATCGCACTCATAAAATAGAGCAGGACAGTGGCTGATGTCGCCGTTTTCCCGTCCACCTGCGTTGACAATATAATAGATGCCGTAGCCTTTTTGGTTTAGCTGTTGCAGGTAAGCTAGCCCGTTCTGGCAAGTACGCTGCTCAATCCACTTCCTAGATTCTTTGCAGCGCTTCAGCCTGGTGAAGGTTGCATTATTACCCTTAAGTATTAAGAACCCGTCAACGGTTACAGGAACAATCTTGTCCGGTTCCGGTTCCCATGCCAGACCACGTTTGAGCGCTTCGGGCATTGGAATATTTTTGGGGACTAACGCTCGGACGAATATGCGATCGCCTTCTTGGTAGCCTAGTGTCGTCAGCTGGGTGACGGCGTGGGTAATGCTTTTCATAGCGCATCCCCCGACTTTGGCTTAGGGAGCCAGCGCAGGAACCTAGCGCAGTTGGCACACCGCAGCGCCGCGTAGTGTGGTCCCGTCCCAGGTGTCTTTACTGCGTGGGTTGCCCCACAACTTGGGCACGGGGCGATTTGTTCGATTACTGCATCAGATTCCAGCGGGTTTAGCTGGAGGAGCGGATTTTGTTGACAACGCCCGTTTTGATGAGAGGGGGATTGTTGAGAGGCTGGTGTAACTGGTACGATGGAATCACTAAGATTATTTCGCACCACAGCCCTGTTGCTTCCAGGGTTGTTTTGCATTTTGTAGTCTCCTTGTTTAGACCCCGGCGACTACCTATTTCCCCTCTTGTGAAGGCTGTTACACTTGTTAACTTTGTTAAGTCTGTTACGCTTGAAGTAAGTATTTTTATTTTGCTCGGTTGAGCTTTGGACAGGATCGGATCAGATGTGTTGCGTAACCAAACTACAGCAGTGGTTGGTTGGGTGTAACAGTCTTTCATTCAGTTCTGGATAGGTTCTACCGAGTTTTTTTTGTTAGTTTTTTGAGTTGTGGTAGCTTCTCTCGATTTCAGCTGTCGTAGTTCTACATTAAAGGAAGTCGAT